>JADJXP010000003.1 GCA_016715795.1 Chloracidobacterium sp. | reverse complement strand
AGCGTTGGCGAACTCCGTAGGATTCGCGTGGCATCTAATACGCCTGTATGAGAAGATGCCTTACCCGGATAACTCCGAATTGTCGCGTACAGTTTACGCTTTTTTATTTCGGTTTGTCTATCAAAATTCCGCTAGTTCCATTTCCGGCCCTATCCGCCCCGCCGAGATAAAATAAAACCCTTCGCACCGCTCGCACTTGAACGCACCGACCAGCCGAAGGCAATCGTCGCCAAGTTCAAATTTGAGACGGGCGATAGCTTCCCGCGATAACTCTGCAAGATCCGTGCAAGTGCATCTTTTTCGGTTCGGTAGATTCTCCACGAAGTCACGCGGCAGCACACTCGAAAATTGACAGTTGATTTTTGCCTTCCACGGCCCCGCGCACATTCTTAACCGCAAGATCGAAATACGAATCTTTCAACTCGAACCCGATGGCTTTGCGGTTCATTTTGATCGCCTGGAATGCTTCGGACCCGATCCCTAAGAACGGCGTCAGAACTGTATCGCCTTCGTTTGTCCAAAGATGGATCGCCCTCTCGATAGTTTCCAATTGCAGCGGACAAATATGCCGCTCGTCGTTTTCGTGACGGCCTTCGCGTCCGTTGAGCGTGTTGTTGTAGTTGATATCCCACCAGACCGGCGATGCGTATTTTTGCCAGACCTCGACGGGAATATCGCACTTGACCGGATGCCGATGATCGCCCGGCTTGCGGAAAACCAACAGATAATCCGGCGTGCCGACACGAGACATTGCGGAGTCTTTCTTGACCTGTTTGTGCAAAAGCCCCAGAGCCTTTGTTCTCTGCATTTCCGTTAGGGAATTATATACTTAACTCCCGTTTTGTAAAATGATTGAGGATTCACAAAGAATGTCCCCACTGTTGAGCCATAGCATCCGCGATGCCTTGAAACGTCTTGGCTCGATTCTTTTGCCGTGCCTTACCGCCCTTATTGAACCAGTTACCGGGAATCTTTGTGCTTTGGGCATTCAAACAAATATCGGTCGATACGAGCGGTGGCAAATTTTTCAACCATAGGCAGGTTTTCTTTTGCACAGGATCGCCAAAATAGAACGGCTGAATCGTCTGGTCATATTTAGGCAGCAAAAACACGGTGGATGGAACAGGATTTTCAATGGCAATTTTAGGAATATCAGCTTCGAGCAACGCCATAAACAGTTCTTTGGCCTTTAAGCCGAGAGCTAGGCGGTCATTATTCAAAACGCCTTTCGGGTATAAAAATCTCGCCCCGGCATTGCTTAGGTATGTGCAGGGCGGGTGCGCGATCATTAAATCCCAATCGTCGTTAATGACGGTCAAAACATCGTCTTGGATATGCTGGCCGGGAATCTCCGTAGGTAGAATGTCGCAACTCCACGCATCGTGTCCGAGAGCCTTAAACGCCTCTCTGACCGTTCCCGAATATTCACAGGCAATTAAAACTTTCATTTTTTCTTTGGCTTCCTTTTTGGCGGTTTCTTTTGCTTGTCCTTTGGCTTGTAATTCACAACCACATCCGTTATCCGATTTAACGATTCGGGAATCTCTTTTTTCTCATTCATTATGCGGTCAACTCCTTGTAGGTCAATCGTTTGTTAAAGGAAGCGTAAACAAAGCTATCAAGCCTTTCGAGCGTGTGATATTTGACGTTTCCGAAATTGAGCCGAAACGTAAATTCAGCAACGTAGCGGTCAAGATGTTTCGGGCTAACGTGATGGTAAACGCCAGTAATGCCGCGTTTCAGCAAAGCCCAGACGCTCTCAATCGAGTTCGTATTGATGCCGTCGCGTCCATATTCGCCGCCAGAGTGGTTGACAGCCGAATGGTTGAAGAAAAGCCCGTTAAGGTCGCTGTAAGCACCGTGTTCGTCTGTAAAGATCGTAGAGCCAACCGCAACGTGATTATGGATAGCTTGCTGAATGATCGGCAGACTCGCGTTCTTAATGTGCATCGCTTTGGTTCGACCGCCGCGCTCACGCATACCAAGAACGGCTTGCTTTCCAACGACCCCGCGTCCGCGATTCAGTTTCATATTGGCGTGCTTGTTGGCCTCTTTACCGCCGATGTAGGTTTCATCAATTTCGACAATGCCTTGCAGTTTGTCGATGTCGTTCCCGCAAGCCTCTCGGAGCCGTTGGAGCATAAACCAAGCGGACTTTTGCGTAACGCCTATCTCTTTGCCCAGTTGGAGCGACGAGATGCCCTTACGGGCGGTAACGAGCAAATACATCGCATATATCCACTTGTGAAGCGGAACGTGCGACCGCTCGAAGATCGTGCCCGTGCGGACGGTGAAATCCAGTTTACAAGCGTTACAGCGATAGTAACCGCCTTTCCTAGTCGTGATACGTTCACCGGCCTTACAAGCCGGACAAATCACGCCGTTAGGCCACAAGCGGGATTCGAGATAAATCCGAGCGGCTTCCTGATTAGGAACCGCCTCGAACAGTTGAAAAGTGGATATTGTGCTTTTGCTCATAGTCCAAATATACCAAAAAGGAGTGAGGGAGTCAAGTATATAATTCCCTTTTTTTGTATCGCCGCCGTCGTGAACGAAATACATAGCGAGCATTTCATTCGACCGCATAATGCCCACAAATTCCGCGTGGTTGCCGAGTTCCATCACGTCATTCGGCGAAGGCGTCGCGGTGCAAGCAAGTTTATAAGGCGTGTCTTGAAACGCATCGATTATTTGCTGCTTCGTTTTGCCCTCGAAATTTTTCAGAATGCTGGATTCGTCAAGCACAATTCCCGCGAACGATCCGGGATCTTCGATCTTGTCGAGTTGTTCGTAATTCGTGATAAATACGCCCGGCGAATCTTGCTCCGCGAAACGCTCAACCGTGATGCCGAACTTCTCGCCCGATTGAGTTCGCTTGGTGAAAATCCAGCATCGCTAAACCGCGTGATCTTCGATTCCAGGAATTGTTCGTATTCGCTTAGTCTATTTTCCATCTTCCCTCCCTACCTGTTTCCGCCGGATCTGCAGTACGTCACGCCGTCGCGTGATCGCACCGCCTCGCCCCTTCGCCCTTCACACTCTCGAAACCCGACCCGAAGCACCGCGGGCAATCGCTTTCAGCCGTCGCCGGCAACGTCCGCCCCGGTCTATTTCGCGTTGCCGGATCTCCTGCCGAAGGCCGCTTGGCCCCGTCCATTGGCAGATAAGCAGCGTCACGTCGATCGCCGGGATGTTCCTCTTGCCCCGGCCTGAATGCTTTCGATGCGGGCGTCGTGGGCACGCTGGAAAAGAGTTTCGTAATGCTTTGGGTGAATGTTGTGCCGTGCAAACTCTTTCCACCAGACCTTGCATATCGGCCCGAGCTCGGACGCCGAAGCAAGCGTCCAGCCCTGCAAGGCCCTCGCCTGGTTGATGATCGAAAACAGCCCGATCTCTTCCTCGCGGGTAATGCTACGAGGCGGGTCCGTATTTGGCGTCGAAATAGTCTGCGGACTCTTCGAGTACTCGGATATTTGATCTGCCACTTTGCTTGCTTGTTCCATTTTTTGCCTTCTCCAATTTCGTCTTTTCCGCCCGGAATACGCCGAGAAGGTTCCCGGTCTTTTCGGGCAGATAGCGGTTAAGCATCGGGTCGTAGTTTTGTTTGTGATCTTCAGCGTGTTCGCCCAAGCTGTTCGTCGCCGGGCAAGACTTCGGCTTCGATGAATCCGGCCGAGGTCGGGTCATGTGATGTTCGAAACGCCTCGATCAGTTCCCGAACCGGGAAGCCCCACGCGTCCGCGTTATTGGTATTTTCTTATTTGCAATAGCAATAGGAATGTTCGGTTTTGTTTGCATTTTGTTGAACAATTGTTCAGCATCTAAGTCCTTTGCTTCCACGCTTTACGCCGGACCGCCTGCCGGCTTCGCTCCGAACCTTCGATTTTTTGTTTCAAATTTGTTCGTTCTTTTCTTGACGAACATTTACTACTTTTGACGGGTCTTTTTATGCGGAACAAAGAACTGTTTAACGTCTTTTCGCGCATCGATTGTGCAACCTCGGCCAACCCAGCCGGCAAAACCTTCTGGATCCGCCGGGATGCCGTCACCGAGCCAGCTTGTCCAAAGCCCTTGGATACCACAGTTCTTCCATATCGCTCAAAAGCCACGCCGCCAGGTGAAAACATCCTTCGGATACCATAAATACGCCGGATACTTTCTGCTCACATATTTCTCCGATCTCTAGAGACAAAACGCCCCGGACTTGTTACTTTGCGGATAACATGGCCCCGAGGCGTTTTTGGTGATCGAAATACCGAACTTTAGACACGATGTCATCCGCATCTTTGATTCTAAGGATCGGTGCGGAAATTGTCAAATGTTTTTTAAGTACAAGGCCGGACGGCATCCCGGCCCGCTTCTAACCTACGATTACCGGGGTCGTCATTCGGCCAGCCCCGCTTCCTGATCTTGCTAAACTATCTCAACCCTATTCGAGCGGACGTTTCGGATCGAACCGGATACGATGCTCCGTCGATATCTCTGATCAGCAATGATTCAAGCAAGTCGTGATACTGACGGTCGAAATCACGCGACAACGCCCCGACGGTCGGACGTGCTATCCGCTTCGCTCTTTGTTTGTCGATCACCTGAAGCAAGGCCGTCTTTGCCGTTGCCCGGCGTGCTTCGATAATGCGGTACTGGATCTCGTCTTGTGCGTCCAGCCGTGATAATGAATAAGCCTTCGGGTCGCTCATAGTGTTTCCACCTTCACCGTAAAATAATGCTCCCGCTTACTAATGCGTTCCTGCTGATACCGCCATTGGACAAGGCTCGATCCGTCGTCGATGCCGAGTTCGCGGGCGAAGGCTGGTCCTGGACGTGTTTGAAAGCCCCGGCGAGGTTGTCGGCGTCGAGAAGGTTGCAGGAATACCGCGTAAAGGTAATGACCGCCGGGAGCGTAACCTTCGCTTTGTGATACCGCCAAAGCATTGCAAAGTCCGCCTGCTGTGCTTTCTTTCGCCGGTGCTTTAAGGCCCAATGCTCCCGCGTATTCGCCTCGCTGACCGTCTTGATCGGAAACCTCAATTCCATAAACTTGCCTAACATCGTCTTGTTGCCGAATTTCATATTTCCGATGAAGCTACGTGACATGCCGCCAATAACGACCTTTCTTAATATTCCAGATTGTTTTCTTACAGACGCCGAACCGTGCGGCTGTTGCGACAAGGGTCGCCCCGCCCGCAAGCATTGACTTAATTTCGCGAACCTTAGCGACCGTGAGTCTTGCCGTTCCGTTTCCCTCGCCGATCGCCTGTCGCCCTCGGCTCACCATATCCCGAACATTGTCGAGATGCGTTCCGTCCAACAAATGTTCAGGGTTTACGCAGGGCGGATTGTCACAGGTATGACGGCACATCTTGGGCCAGCGGCCGTTGGCAATGAAGTACGATATGTGCGTCGCTCGCTTCCGTCGGCCGCTCCAATTCCCGACGCCGTACCCCTTACGGTCTCTTGCGGCTGTCCAAAACCAACAGTCGCCTTCGGTTTTATCAACGTGACGCCAGAAATTACTTTCCGGATCTGTCCTAGACATTTTGACAAATAGCGGGTCGCCATACTTTCGCCAGCGGTCGTAGTGCTTGCGACACCATTTAAGCCGACGATATACATTTTGGCCGCAGTCAGAAATTGGGCAACTTTTGAGTGTGGTTTTAGAAAGTGGTAGGCTTTGCTTAGCCATATGAACCTCCGAAACAGGTTTATTGGTTAGGTCGGAATTGGTGCTGATAACACCTTTTTCGACCGTTTCTATTTTACCACTATCTAGTTGCACATCCAAACACTTACGCCGAAGCGGACGCAATATAATCGCCCCGGCGTCACCCTTCCCGCCCTTCATCCGATACGCGGCGTTCACTAGGTCAATTACTGCTTGCATCGTCGATCACGTCTCGCATAAGGTCCGCCAAGTGCCACGTATCACCCTCGGCAAGTGCAAGCGTCCGGCGTTTTTGCTCCGTAGTCATTCCCCGCCAAAGCCGGTCGCACTCCGCGTCGTCGTGAATGAATTGCATTATTTTGTTGTCGCTCATCGTTTCCTGGCCCCTTGCTGCCGTAACTTCGCCGCCTTAAGTTTCGCGTCTCGGTTCTTGGCGTAGTACTCGCGGAAATACGCTCGGCGGGCATTGACGCCGACCTTCGCGTCACGGTGCTGTTTATGAATTCGTACCGTCGAAGATGCGATCTGCTTTACTTCGGACGGTATCCGCAGTCTTCGGCGTTTACGCCCTCGTGTCGGCGATTTAATCTCAAGGTCCGGCTCCCAGGGGAGGTATCGGTGTTCGATTCTCATTCAGACCTCCACAGCCGTTGTTGTCCGGCGGCTTCGAGTTCCGCTTGAGGCACAATTTCAAAGCCATAGGAATCAACCTGAATAGGGTGGTTCTCTTTGACGTGTTCATCGAACTCGGCCTTGTTATTCATTTCTTCCTTGCACTCGGAACAAACCCAAACTTTCCGTATCGGATGGCAAAATTCTGCGTCGTCGTAGTGCTTATAGACTTCGTAGCAGGTCGGGCACTCGAACATTTCAACCATCGTTGCAGCCATTAGTCCGCCCTCGATAACCTGTACTCAAACAACCCGCGTTTGCGTTCGCCGCGTGACCGCTTTTCGACCGTGTGCGAACCGAACCGGGGCTTCCTCAAATGGCGTAGCTGTGCCGAAACGCTTGCCGCGGGGTCGCCCGTCTCGGCTTCAATTTCGGATAACGTCCGCCAACGCCCATCCTTCATCAACTCGAAGATCCGCAATATCTGGCCGCTCAACCGGGCGTTATCCTTTGCCTTGTCATAATCCGGCCCGTCGAAACGCATCGCCTTACGCGGAACGCTGACCGGCTTCGGCGGATGATTGAATAAGTTAGGCTGGTTCATTTCACCCCCGCGGCGTAAACCAACAACGCAGCGATGACGGCTAACGTCATAGCCCACGCCGCCGCTATCAACATCCTGTACGGGCTGAACCGCCGGGGCCTCCGCGTGCGATACACGCTCGATCTTATCTGTGTTCGTGTCATAGCTTTTTCAAAAAGCGGGCCGGTTGTGGGGCCGGCCCGTAAAAGGAGGTTCTCTGATGAAACTGCCCCTTGCTCGAAACTCTTGCTTTTAGCCGTAGCCGTAGCCGAAGCCGTAGCCGTAGCCGTAGCCGTAGCCGTCGCCGGAGCCGGAGCCGTCGCCGAAGCCGTAGCCGGAGCCGGAGCCGTCGCCGAAGCCGTCGCCGGAGCCGTAGCCGTAGCCGTAGCCGAAGCCGTAGCCGTAGCCGTAGCCGGAGCCGTCGCCGAAGCCGTCGCCGGAGCCGTAGCCGGAGCCGTAGCCGAAGCCGTCGCCGGAGCCGGAGCCGTCGCCGGAGCCGTAGCCTACATTGCCCATACAGGCACCTCCTCGATCGATTTCTGAGCTTCCGGTGTGACATCGAGGATCTCGATCGCCTCGGTAAGCTCCACGCGATCACGGCGATCCGGGAACTTACAGGTTTTTGGCTGCTTAGTGCCTTCCATCGCGAGTTGCGAAAGTGAAGCAGCGCCGTCCCAGTACCAGAGCCGACGGGCGTTTGTCAGAACGACTTCTTTGCCGTTTCGACTCTCAAGAAAACCTGCGAATACTCCTGCCGAGTAAGTCCGGCAGATGACATATTTTTTATCCATATTTTCCTCCATTAAAACTAAAACTCTTCCTTGTTCTGCAGTTCACAAGCGGCCCTTAAGGTCCTCGATCACCGTCTCGAACGACTCCGCACTAAGCGAAGCAATGCCATCCTCGACACTGAATAGATCGTTGATGTACTCGTTCAGCTTTTTGCCCGTCCACTTCACGTCGTCGCCCGCGTCATTCAGTTGCTTGCAAAGGTCTTGCAGCTCCGCGATCGCCGCCGCACGTCCGCCGTCCTCGACTGGTTCCGGTTCTTTGATCTGCTTCGGCTTTTCCGGCTCGCTGAACGCCTGGGCGTTCGGTATCGTCTCAATCTCGGTTTCGTCGAGCATCCCGAGCCCGCAAATGGAAAGAGTGACGCGGCGTTTGGCCTTCGTCACCGCCTTCATCAAAGCGTTTGACAAGTTCCCGCCCATATCGCTTTTCGGCACAACGCCAATGTCCGAATCGCTCCGGCCCTTTGAGTCCTTCGCCGTGACGGTCACGATGATAAGGTTGTCGATCTGCTGAATGTCCGGCTTGTCGATCGATACGCCGTGGATGTTCCGAAGCTGGTCCGTCGCGTCCTTGCGGGCGTAGAGCGTGAGTTTGCCGTTGAGTTTGATGTACTCAAAGGTTTGGTCAGCGGGTTAAGCCGAGGCTTTCGCACGTCTGCTGATAGTAAAGAATTCGATCTTGTGACGATAGGCTCGATAGGTCGCCGCTAATTAGGGCATTTTCGAGCGATTCAGCCCCGCTAGCAGGCTTTGTTTGTGTTTGAATGGCTTTCGTTGTCATTTTTTCTCCTACGGCATCCAGGCCGCTACATCTGCGTTATCAAAGAGGATGCTGATAAACAGCACCGCAAGGGCGAAAAGTATCAGCACGAGGCCGACGACGTTGCCGACCGTTTCCGAAATGAAATATCTAAAGGTGTCTTTCACGTCGCCGCTCTAAAACGGTATCTCAACCCTTTACAACTTGCCGGTATCGTCGGGTCCGTGGCTTTCGCGTTCGCAACATAATCTGCCGCTTTCTTTGCAAAAATCCGTTCGTTCTCCGCCATTTCTGCGGCCTTGAACGCACCCATTGATAAGTGCTTGTAGATCGCCTTGCCGATGTCGCCCTTGAACTCGAAACGGTCTTTGCCGATGTGGATCCGCAGCGTCTCTAACGCCCGGGTTCCAGCAAGCGTGGTCGATCTTCTCGATGTTAAACAGCCGGTTCTCGGCTTCTATCCAGTGGTTCATTGCGACACCTCCGCGAACGCTTCCCGCCAAATGCGGCAAACATCTGAAATGGTCAATTTGCCATCGCGGAAATAGCCGAGACTCTTGGCAATCCTAAGGCCGTCGTCTTGTCGCAATAGTCATAATCGGTCGTTAGAATGAATCGAAATTGCTGTTCGTAATTTGGCATTGCGTCCTCCATCTTTCTTAGTCGTTTCAGAGGGGCCGGCCGTGAATTCTCTGGAACCCCTGGCCCTTCTGATCCCTTGCGTCCTTTGTTGTCAATGAAATTAGGCTTGCGTTGCATACGCAGCTATCTCGTTGCATAGGTCAGCCGGAATGACCGCCCGTGCCTTTGCTTCCTTTTTAATCCTTGTGTTCCCGTCCTGCTTCCCTCGCGGGGAAGACCTCGTGGCAATTCGCACGGGGCTACATCGCGGACGGGGACGCCTGCCAAGTGTTTGTCGAATATCCGTTGGCTTCATTTCGCGTGTCACCGTATTGGCAATAAGTCGCGTGTGCCGGAAGAATTCGTTTAACACGGGCATCCGTCGCATCTTGCCGACCCGATTCTCTATCCAAAACATTCGCGGGTTTACTGCTTTGATAATGGCGACCGTCTTTTCTAATATCGCCATTTCCTGTCTTGCCGCGTCAGTCTTTGGCGTGTGGTCGTGATGCCAATTCCGGCTATTCTTGCGACCGTGAACGCATTGCACGGCGGCGAAGCTTACAGCATCAAACCCGTGGAAAGTATCAAGAGCAAGGTCGAAATGTTCGCCGTAATGGTCGCGTTAAATTGCGGGTCGAGGTCGAGTGAAACAACTTCCCGGCCCTTCGCTTCAAAGGCTTTGCCGATGCTTTTCGTGCCGCAAAATAGTTCGAGTAATCGCATTTGGAAATTAAGCTCGCTGCGGATGCAGGCCGTTTCTATCTCGGCGGCCTCGGCATCCCACTTTCGCTACGCTTTTCGCGGACAGCTTCCCGCACAATTTGAGAAGCCGGAACATCCATTTTCGCCGCGAGTTCAAAAGCTCCTGTTTCTCGTCCGCGCGATCGTCGTAATCGGTTTGTCGTCCTTCGGTTTCATAAGAGTGCGGTTTCGCCGCGTTATTGGAACTGTAACCAAGATATTATTATATATCAATACCTAACAATAGAAATCGTTCACTATTTGTACACATATCGGCGTCTTCTTGATTGACATTTCAGATCCCGCCGACTCTAACCCCTGTCCTATTCCGCCCGGCCCGATATTCAGATGAGTATCGGGAATAATCAATGGCTACATCGAAGCCCGGAACCGCGAACGACGGCGGGCTATTTGTGTTTAGCGTTCCCCGGCCCGAGTCCGGTGATAGCCGGCGCGTTGAAGGCGGCGGGAGAAAATGATGATTGACGACGACGTTGTGAATGAAATCGGAGAGTTAGCGGAACGGCTCGACGCGGCACTTTAGCTATCAGAATATGCCCCAGTTGCCAGCACATCATTCGAGGGCTTGAGAGGGACCAATCCGAGGCCGTCGGAAACGGAACTCGCCCGACTCTGCCAAGTAACTGGTGGCGACGAAACTCTGAATCTTCAGTGCTAAGTAGCCCGCGATGAAGGCGGTCGGTAAATATAAGGAAGATGAATTATACGCATACCCATTTTACGAACGATAAATTGCGGGATGGCTAACGATCCCAGCTTAATAGGTGAATGGCTGGAACACAAAGGGTCCTGGAGATGTGTAAATCAGGGTTACAGCTTCAAAAGACCCGGTTCGATGCCTTGCAATACGCTCCGGGCAATTTACTGCATAAGGTTGAGTGTCGTGGTGAAATCGTCGTTGGCGATGATAAGTTGGTTTACCACGCCGAAAACGAAGGGATCATTACAACGATTGACGCTGAACCGCTTCTACGACAATTCGCCCGCGATGTGCCCTAGAGGTCTATCGCAGCGGGGCAACGCACACACTGATGCGATGGCGTCTGCAAGCGTTAGTTGGAAACGGGCGACGAATCGCTAAGGAC